>NZ_JBELAU010000079.1:0-472 GCF_040253585.1 Emticicia sp. W12TSBA100-4 | reverse complement strand
CAATATGGCATTGGTTCCTGCTGGGATTTTGATTACACTATTACCCGAAACTTCCCCTATATTACTTATCACACTACCATTCTGTGCTGTGAAGCTTACTGAATATGTCCCATCTCCGTTACATACAGCTTGGCCTACACTCAAATTTGATACTTGAGTACATATATTAGGTACTGGACAAATTGGTGCTGTTACTAACATTTGTGTTACCGCTCCACAGCTTGAAGTTGCTGTTAAAGTCGTATTGCCATTAGTTACTGTCAATGTATTGCCACTAATTGTACCGTTAGTTGTACTTACTGATGATACATTGCTGCTAAATGTAACTGTATAACCTGTGCTATTACATACTATATTCTGTATTGTTAATACTGGTTTTGTACAAATTGGTGTTACATTAATGTATAATGTAGCCATAGCACAAGCCTGTGGTGTTCCATTATCACAAGTAGTATAAGGAATACTTACTGAG
>NZ_JBELAU010000078.1:0-508 GCF_040253585.1 Emticicia sp. W12TSBA100-4 | reverse complement strand
AAGTGTCAAACTCGTGCCTGTTGAATTATTTGACCAAAGCACCGTTCCACTTGCACAAGTTGCCGTTAAGGTCAAACTTGTTGGAGAACATACCACTAATTGGCTCGGTGGTGTGATGGTTGGAGTAGCTGGTTTGGCTTTGATTTCTAAACTCGTTGCCGAACTTGCGTCTGATTCACAACCATTCAATACACATTTAGCTGATATTGAGTATGTGCCGACTGAATTAAGCGTCAAACTCGTGCCAGTCGAATTATTCGACCAAAGCACCGTTCCAATTGCACAAGTTGCCGTTAATGTCAAAGTACTTGGAGAACAAACCACTAATTGACTTGGTGGCGTAATGGTCGGAGTGGCTGGTTTAGCTTTGATTTCTAAATTCGTTATTGAACTTTGGTCAGAATCACAACCATTTAAGGTGCATTTCGCTGATATTGAATATGTTCCGACTGAATTAAGCGTCAAACTCGTACCTGTTGAATTATTTGACCAAAGCACCGTTCCACTT
>NZ_JBELAU010000077.1:0-538 GCF_040253585.1 Emticicia sp. W12TSBA100-4 | reverse complement strand
ATCTAAACGTTCTTTTCCAACTTTTTGAGCTAAAGCCAAAACACCAGCACAGGATTTATAGGCTTGTTCGGCATATTTTCTGTTGGAGAGCATTTGTTGAATCACCAAGAGTGTGTTTGGCCCTATTTTCAGAGCCAACCTTTCAAAAAACTCAGGATTCCAATTCATTAAATACTGATGTTGGGCTGGTAAATGTTCTTTTATGGTTGTATATTGATGTTTTGTCCTGAATCTTTCATGAGTAGCAATGCGTTTATGTTCTTGATAAATCTCAACACTTTCAGCACTATAAATCAGTTTGACATATTGACCCACATAGCGAAAAGGGACAGAATAATAATGTTTGTCTTCAGCCAATAAAACATGACAGTTCTGTTGAACTTTAGCTTTTCTGAATGCTTTTAACTCATATCGAGTAGTAGGCAATATTTTCAAAACACTACGTTCTAATTCTTCAAAAAGGCTCTGGCGGGACTCGTTTTTACTCTGAAAACTCATTTGATTATGAATCTCCAGTCTTTGTCGAATAGCTTCATTA
>NZ_JBELAU010000076.1:0-538 GCF_040253585.1 Emticicia sp. W12TSBA100-4 | reverse complement strand
TTCTAAACGTTCTTTTCCAACTTTTTGAGCTAAAGCCAAAACACCAGCACAGGATTTATAGGCTTGTTCGGCATATTTTCTGTTAGAGAGCATTTGTTGAATCACCAAGAGTGTGTTTGGTCCTATTTTCAGAGCTAACCCTTCAAAAAACTCAGGATTCCAATTCATTAAATACTGATGTTGGGCTGGTAAATGTTCTTTTATGGTTGTATATTGATGTTTTGTCCTGAATCTTTCATGAGTAGCAATTCGTTTATGTTCTTGATAAATCTCAACACTTTCAGCACTATAAATCAGTTTGACATATTGACCCACATAGCGAAAAGGGACAGAATAATAGTGTTTGTCTTCAGCCAATAAAACATGGCAGTTCTGCTGAACTTTAGCTTTTCTGAATGCTTTTAACTCATATCGAGTAGTGGGCAATATTTTCAAAACACTACGTTCTAATTCTTCAAAAAGGCTCTGGCGGGACTCGTTTTTACTCTGAAAACTCATTTGATTATGAATCTCCAGTCTTTGTCGAATAGCTTCATTC
>NZ_JBELAU010000075.1:0-561 GCF_040253585.1 Emticicia sp. W12TSBA100-4 | reverse complement strand
ATCGCCAGCGACCAATGCCGGTGCAAATAAAGTATTGACTTTGGCTTTTTATTCGCAAAATTCATCATTAGTATATGATACTAATGAAATTTCAAATAGGTTCAATTCTGTAGAAGAGAAAATATTAAGTAATAGCTCAAACATCAATAGCTTACAAAAAAGCCAAGAAATTTATGATTTTGTTGGTGAAACGGCAACTGGTGAGAGTTTGAATGGTGCCACAATATCGCCTCTAAATCAAACAATAACTATTCCGACAGGCATTGCAGGAGGTAGCACATATCTTCAAAAAAGGATGATATTAGCTAATTACCCAGCATGGGCAGTTGGTCACAAAATAATGTTTGTTTTTATTATTAATGAAAACATTGCAAATGCAAGTGATAATATTCTGGGGGTTAACGTATCTGCATTTCGTAACGGTTCTATTGTTCAGAATCAAGGATTGAACATTTCATTTGCAAGAATTAATAGTACAAAACTAAAGTTTTGGTGTGAATATACGATTCAAACTGGTGACACCCAGATAATTCCGACTATTCAGATTAATAGTAATCCAGC
>NZ_JBELAU010000074.1:0-619 GCF_040253585.1 Emticicia sp. W12TSBA100-4 | reverse complement strand
TTTGTCGAGTATGTGATGTAAGTCAGCAGTGGCTACTATCTTACATCAAAGAATTATATAAAGCACTACCAGATGATTTAAATGCAGATTTGTCTATTCCCGCCCTTGACTCTTATTTATCAGAGCGAATGGATGAAGAAATAGGTCGGATAGAGGCTATAAAAAAAATTCGGATTCACTTGAGAGCTACGTGCAAGTGATTGATGGTGAACATGTTGAGTTGGATGAGCCGAATGATGATTTTGTAATACTAATAGAGAATAATGACCTGTTAATCAATGAATTATATAGTAAAGAAAGAGGTCTAAGAGTGGAATATTTTGGTATTCAATTAGATGAGATGTGCGGGGCGGCCCGTGCCGACTTTCGTGGGAAACAAGGATAATAAGCAATGGCTTTGGCTTGCTCTAAATCCATATAATAAACAAATTGTAGCCTTTCATGTCGGTAGTCGTTCAAGTAAAGATGCCCAACTTTTTTACGAAAAAATTCCTGATATTTTCAAAGGAAAAACGGGATTCTTTTCTGATTATTGGCAAGCATACATTAAAGCATTTGAACAGGAAGACCACTTTGGAGTTGGTAAAGACAGTGGTTTAACTGCTTATATTGAACGTTT
>NZ_JBELAU010000073.1:0-621 GCF_040253585.1 Emticicia sp. W12TSBA100-4 | reverse complement strand
TGTAATGCAGAGACAGCAACGTTGACAGCAACAGGTTGTACAGGAAGCTTGAAGTGGAGTACAACTGCGACAGGCAGCAGCATCAGTGTAAGTACAGCAGGCACATACACAGCGACATGTATCAACAGTTGTGGCGAAAGTGGATTGAGCAATGTAGTAGTTATCACAACAGGCAGTAGCCCAGCGGCTCCAGTAATTTCAACGAACAAAAACAGCTTGTGTAATGCAGAGACGGCAACATTGACAGCAACAGGTTGTACAGGAAGCTTGAAGTGGAGTACAACTGCGACAGGCAGCAGCATCAGTGTAAGCACAGCAGGAAGTTATACAGCGACATGTAGCAACAGTTGTGGAGAAAGTGGAGTTAGCAATGTAGTGGTTATCACAACAGGTAGCAGCAGCCCAGCGGCTCCAGTAATTTCAACGAACAAGAATAGCTTGTGTAATGCAGAAACGGCAACATTGACAGCAACAGGTTGCAGTGGTAGTTTGAAATGGAGTACGAATGCCACAGGCAGCAGCATCAGTGTAAGCACAGCAGGAAGTTATACAGCAACATGTATCAACAGTTGTGGTGAAAGTGGAGCGAGCAATGTAGTGGTTATCACAACAGGTAGTAGT
>NZ_JBELAU010000072.1:0-638 GCF_040253585.1 Emticicia sp. W12TSBA100-4 | reverse complement strand
ATCAAGGTCGCTCAACTTCAGGTGTTGTAATTCACTCAGACGAATACCAGTCCCATAAAAAACTGATAGAATGGCTTTGTGTTGCAAGATTTCACAACAATTTAAGACCAATCCCACCTCTTGCTGAGTTAGAATATTGGGGTACACTTGTCTTTTGAGTGGATAAAACGAGCGAGCTCGGATGGCCGGTAGTTGCAGAATGTGTTGAAAGAAGCAGCTCATAGCCTGGGCGGCGGTATGACATTTGCCCCACGAAGCATTGAAATGCTCTTGGATGTAATTTAGGTAATTGATGATGTCGGTCTGAATCAGACTATAGGCCGATCGGTCGGAATAATGACTCAGCAAATACCGAATCTCATAGCTGTAATTGGTGACGGTTCGAGGTGAATAGCGTTTTGCTCTGAGGTAATTTTATAATTCCCGCAAAAGCTTTTCCGACTCTGCACTCAGCTTTAAGGAGACATAAAAACTGTTTTTTTGTTAACATCCGAAATATTGTTTAAAGTGAGTTGCTAAAGTAATCCTTTTTTTACTATTTTTACAAAACCCTTCAACAAAGTTGTTGGTTCAACACGAGCAAATATGTAAAAGTTTGATATTCAATTAATTAACTCAAAAATCAATTCCAATCTTCT
>NZ_JBELAU010000071.1:0-671 GCF_040253585.1 Emticicia sp. W12TSBA100-4 | reverse complement strand
CCTACAAAACCCACAGTTGGAGTGAATACATAAGATCCATCTGATTTCAAATCCAAACTTCCAACTCCTGATACATTGGTTATTCCCGCAGTAACTGTCTGAGTATTGCCTTGTGGATCACTATCATTTGTCTTCACATTACCACTTACTGCAGTGTTCATCGGTGTTGCATTATAATCATCTACTGCCACTGTCGTGTTTGCTGATGTCGTCGGTAATACTGTGAATATCTGTTGGGCTGTTCCACATTTCGCCGGTACTGATGTATCACACACTTTGTATGTCAAGGTATCACTACCCACAAATCCTGTATTTGGTGTGTATGTAATATCACCTGTCAAAGGATTAACACTCGCCGTTCCATTTTTTGGTGTTGTAACTATCGTAACTGTTGATGGACTTAATGGAGCTGATGGATTACCACTCGCATCATTAGCCAAGGTTTTTACAGTTACAGTATTTCCTGATAGTAAACTCGCAATGTCTGGATTTACTATCGGACTGTTGCTACTTGGTGTGCTTGGATTGCTCACTGTTATCTTCAATGGTACAGTTGGGCAATTTACACTTACTCCTACAGGACATACTGGTACATTGAAATTGTAATCACCTGGTGTTGAACAGGTAAATGTATAGCTTCCATTGCTCGCCATTAATGGTACACAGCTGCT
>NZ_JBELAU010000070.1:0-678 GCF_040253585.1 Emticicia sp. W12TSBA100-4 | reverse complement strand
GATGCACAAATTAGCAATACATCGACACTTTGGCTGAAAAGAAACGCACAATTACGTAATCTAACGATAACAGCGAGAAACATGAGATACCCTGTTCACTCGGAAGACAGTGGTGGAAATGCAAATTGTGAGCATCAGATATATAATTGTTATATTGAACATTATGGTAATGCAGGTGCACGAACTTGGCGTAATAATAATGCTGGAAGTGGAATGCTGGCATCAACGGTATGGAGTTCAGAACATGCGTGGGGCTATGGAAGTTCATCAGGGCTTGTTGAAAAATTTGAAAATACTGAGCTTATAAGCCCCGTAAATGGCTTTTACGTTCATACAAACAAAGACTTTTTACGGCCAAATATCAATGAGTTTAAGAACTGTAGTATCGTAAAAAAAGGCAATTTTGGAACAGCAATTGTAGTTCAATCGCTTGGTTCGGGAATGAGTGACATACTATCGTTGACTAATTCTGAAATTAGCGGTGGTTTCATTGCTCAAAGTGATTTGCCGTGGATTTCTCAGGATTTTTCACGACAAATTGCGAATAAGGCAGAAACAAAAATATTTGCTTCAGGTTGCAGCAACTTTGGCTACAGAGACCAAACCCGTGGGCGTACAATTAGGATAACATCAAACTCAACAGGTACATTATCATCTGTAAGCCTAACGGGAAATGCC